>NZ_CP177235.1:0-24956 GCF_046764385.1 Alkalibacillus sp. S2W
TCCGAAATTTCATACAATTTTTGACTTCCCTCTTTGTCAGGTAGCCCTCTTCTTTCGTTTATTACTCTCCCTTTCCGTGAGCTCAAAGGCATCCCCCCTACATAGTTAGGGTAACCTAATAGAGTAATATCAATATCTGATTTGATATTTAAATCATAATCAAAACCTTCATTTTCCATAGTTAAATTGTCTGCTTTAAGAATTGCAATATCTAAATAAGTGTTATAATAAAGTATCTCTGCATAAATAGAACCTGTATTGGGTGTATGTTGTGATTGATGAAGCTTTATTTTGTCTACATCAGCCCCATTTTCAATCTCTTTTATAAAATCTGAAACAACATGAGCATTAGTAACTATCCCCACTCCTGTTAAAAGGAAAGCACTTCCTTGATAATTTAAGATTTCACCAGTAAAATCTTCAAATTTATATTTATAATATAACGATTCAATAACATATGTATTTCTTATATTTGATTTATATACATCTGAATATACTGTTATAAAAGGCACATCTAAACCTTGAACTAATTTATTATATCTTTCTCTTAGCTTCAAAAATAGTTCATCATCTTTCCCTTTTACTTGCCCAACATAAGAAATCATACCTCTTAATACACTGAACATATCAGATTTATTATCTTGTTTTTTTTGTCTAAAACTATATTTTTGATTAAATACTTTTTTTGACTCTTCAAGTTGGCCTTGTTCTTTCCCTTTTTCTGCAGCATGCAAAATAACTCTTATATATCTAATAAACCTTCTATTAACATTCAATTTGTCATTAACTGTTAATCCAGTAACCTCCATTCTTTGATACTTATTCCTCAACCTAGTCTTATTTTCATTAACTGAAAAACCGTTTTTCTCTATAATAGATGTTATTTTTTTAGATAAGTAAACCTTTTTTTCATCCTCGTCTTTAATAGCAATCTCTTTAGGGAAAAATTTTCTTGAAGTAGAAATAGTAATATCATCCGCATAACGTGTATATTTACAATTATATCGCGCAACTAAGTTTGTTAAATTTCTATCTAATTTGTAGGAAATAATATTAGAAATTATAGGAGAAGTAGCAGCACCTTGTGGTAAAAATCCTTCATGATGACAACAAATGTTTGCTAAAGTAGTCGAAACATCTGGATTAAATTTAAAGTAGTATAAAAACATAGCTCTCACACGTGCAAAACTAATAGAAGGAAAAAAATCTTTCAAATCAAAATTTAATACATGCTTTTGATTAATGTGAGGTCGAGCGTTTGAAATAGTGCTTAGCCCATTCACAAAACCATGGGCATTCTTATGTGGAGAATACATCAAATTTAGAATATAAGCTAATTTTTTTTGAATTATGGCTAGATTTTTAACTGGGGAATAAATTGTACGCTTTCCGCCTGATTTTTTATCCAAGCTAAACTGGGAATAATTCTTCTTTTTATTTTTTATAAGGATACGAAATAAAACTTCTTTAGGAACTTCTAATAAATCTGCTACATCATTAAAAGTGCCAAGAGAATTGAATTTCTTTTCAATTTGATCATCTGTTTCAAATAAATTCAGTTCCATTCAATAATCCCCTGTATATAGAAATTTTATATTTTAGAATTTTAATTAAGAAAGGAGTAGAAGTAATTCTACCTCTTTTCGACCATGCTGATATACAAAGACGCGAAAAACCATACAATATAAAAGCTATGATTTACCTTTTAATTATGCCGCAGCGTTTATCACCGCGAATAACAATTACTGTCTACTCCTAACTTGTAACCATAACATAATTTTTTACATTTTAATAGGATATACAGCTTTAAAATGAATTTTATTATGGCTATCATTAGCATTATTTACTAAGTCAATGTTGCGGGCATTAATAACAATAAGATTGAGAATATCATTAATATTATTGTTAACTTAATATTGAGTATATCAATAACAATAATGATAAGGATATTAATAACAATATTGTTATTAATATTATTTAAATACTAACCTCCATAATCTACAGAATATTGGTTCTCACACTCACGTATTCAATACAAAAATAGTCGTTTATTTTTGGTAGTATGAATTCAAATCCCTTTAAAGAAATGTTTTTATCTATCCCTGCATTAACTTAAATGTAAACGTAAACGTAAACGTTTGTTTAACATCAAATTCGAACAAGTACTTATTTTAAGAACAAAATGTTGTTACTCAAGGATATCTTGATAATATTGTTATTGTTTATAATATACGGCTTTATACTTCTTTCAAACTGTTCATATATCTAAAAGCCAAATCGAATCTATTTTTCCCATGTCCTAACTCAGAATGAATCAAATCCATCTTTTCTTTCATATCATTATAAACCCCTTTGTTATGGACACCATAATCAGCATTTTTACCTTCTCCATAACGTTTTAGCACTTTACTCAACATTTTTTGTTCTTTCGAATTCATCAATTCTTTAACCCTCTTATATGCGTAGGCATATCGATAACCATGGCAACCACGTCCATCCGTCTCTAACCCTACTTTTTTAAACGCTTCGTTGTTCATCTTACGAATTGAATCAGACCTTATAGGAACTAGTCGATCAGTTTCTTCCTTACCTTCCAGCATTTTTTCAATGTCATTATTTAGCTTATTAGGAATCTCGATTAAACGATGACGCCCACCTTTAGTAATCCCTTCGCCTTGTGATATAAAAAGTCGTCCTCCTTCAATATGTTCAACTCTAATTTTAGACACTTCTTCACTTCTTAACCCAAGTTCATGCATTAGTGTTACAGCCTTTTGCATATTATCACTCATTTTAGGTATAACTTGTTCAATTTCAAAATTTGAATATGAACGATCCTGAATGTTTTCCGTTCGTTTAGCTGGAGCTATTAATCGCTTTTCCGAGGTGAAAGTGATTATTTCTTTTCCATATTCCTCACTAAACTTCTGAAAACCACGCTCTAAAAATCTTAAGGCTGTTTCAATATTGCGAAGATGCCCTTTACTTCTCTCTCTATTTTCTAAATGATGAATATACTTTTCATAATGTTTAGGAGTTAACTGATGTAGTTTTTTTACGTTGTATTCATTTCTAACCCATTTTGCAAAATTATATCCAGCTGACAAAGTATGTTCTTTTTGTTTGTGAGAATGAATTTCTGGCTTCTGCCCATTTAGTCTAAGCTCTCTTTTCGAAACACCAATCTTGTCCATTTTTTCAACCGATTCCTTTACTTGTTTGATGATACTTGCCATTAAATCTCCTCCACTTTTACATAGTTAAATAAGCCTTGATCCTCCGATTTTTTAACTTAAAATCGAATATAAGGCTGATATATCAAATCTCATCACTTCGCTTTGCATTTCCATTTACCCCATAAGGTGAAACTGAGTTATACAAAAAAATAATGTGTTATGATTCAATTTTCAATGTACAACAGTATCAATTCTTCGATTAATTCAACCCGCCCGACCTATATTTATTGAGCCGTCAATTTTTGCTCTAGTTTATTCTCCGATCGCAAAGGTTTTATGCGTTATCAGAGCTTAACACAATGTTTCGCTACCTATTCTCATTTTAATAGTCCCCTCCTTTTAACTTTTTAATTTTATCTATTCCCATAAAAAAATAGACTTACCTTTTGGTAGTCTATCTTGTGTTTTTCATATTTTATTTTGTTTGGCGATTCCAAGTGGGGTGGTCCTCTCCCCTTAAACAAAACTTCTATCTTTATTTTTGTATATCAGATATCTTATAAATTTGCATACTTCACCTAATTAGGTATTGCTTATAACTGTGTAACAATTCAATGCTACGCTTTCGCTCTCTGGCGAAAGAATTTTAACTGTGTTATCACCTTTTGTTTATAAAGGATAAACAACCCTCAACAAAGTTGAGAACAAGATTAACTAAATCACTATAATTTTAGTTTACATCAGATAAATCTATAGAACAACTTTTTTCTTCGTAACCAAAGAGTCTTTTTATTGTGTTTGAATCAATATTGTCCACTTATTTTTATCAAACTCATCAATTAAAAAAGAAAGCATTTCGATTTCAAAAGCATTTAAGTTATCATGGGCCTTTTCGGTTGTTACCATATGCTTTAATGTATCGCTCAGAATCTCATTTTGGCCTTCTGAGGTGCTAATTAGGTTTCCGGCGATTGTGATGTCGGATTTTTTATTTTTAAGCTCTAGAAAGGATTCTATGAATGTTGGAGTTATATGTAGTGTCGTTTGGCAAAATGGACAAATATGATTATTTGTAAATAATGACTCAAGATCTTCTTCTTGGTAAGCAAAGCCATGATTTATAAACGCAAAGTCTTTTGAGTGAGTATAACAATTAACGCATTGGATTATTATTTGTTTTTTCAATTTAACACCCACCATAAAGTAAAATGAAAACACTTTTAAAATAAATACAGTAATTAGTTTAGTTCGTTAAGGTGTTCTTTGTATTAAAGCACAATAATACCTATTCATCTAACCAATCATAGTAAACAGATTTATCCCGTTTTAATGTTTCTTTTTTTCTTTCTTCTTGATTGATCGTTAGAAGTTTCGAGTTTTTAACTGATTTTTTGAGTCCGTTCACTAAGTATCTGGCGAATCCTTCATCAGTATGAAAGGCTTCACCTTTTTTGATTTGCTTATTCATAAATTCTATTTGTCTATCAAAATCATTTGAAGTGAAATTAAAAACCTGTTCTTCAATAACTATATCAATAATATGATTTATTGTTTTATGATCCCACTTGTATTCTATTAACATTTTTTCAATTATAGACTTGATTATTTCTTGATACGTTGTATTATTTATTTTTTTTTCTACTTTTTCTAAAAAATTAAGTTCAGTTTCACTATATTCAGTATAATTATATTCAGTATTACTAGTGTTCGATTTTCGAACTTCTTGAGGTTCGATTTTCGAACTTCTTGAGGTTCGATTTTCGAACTTCTTGAGGTTCGATTTTCGAACTTCAGTTGACATGACTGGATTGGGACCCTTTTTTTCTTCACTTTCTTCAAATGATTCGGGATCTTGAATATCTTCATTTTTGTCAATTAGATAGATATCATTGTCAGTCACTTGGGGTTTACCTAAGTACAGTCTATTGGTTTTCCCCAGTCCTAGTCTGTGTTGATACATCAATTCATTCTTTTCTAATTCTTTTTTGATTTTATTTACTTTCTCTTTACCACACCCTAGAATTTTTCCTAATTCTTCGTTTGTGTAGACGAAATAAATATTATGATTTTGGTCATACCAGCCGTTCTTTTTTGATAGACTGAATCTGTCTCGTAAAATTGCCCAGGCTAATTTAGCATCATTCGACATTTTTATGTAATCAGGGTTGGTGAAGAAAACTTTAGGTAGCTGATAGTGTTTCAATCCATATTCTTCATATAAATTATAAAATTCCATTGCCATATACACTCCTTTGAACTAAAAAGACGCACTAATAAATGGATCCAGTCTCACATTTAACAGTGCGTATCTATATACCAGTTTGAAGCTGTTTTATTAACAGTAAATCGTTAATTTTTTATTGCAATTCAAGTGCTGGAATAATATAATATATATAGACAGAACACGAAAACTTTGTGAACAAGGATCCTTCGAGGTGTTGGCGCACCATTTGAGAAGGGTCTTTTTTATTTATTTAATTTTATTATAACGTGTCAAAATACAAATTAATAGAGAGATTTTTTCAGAATAGTGTCTATAAATATCATACTAAGGGTTTACAGACGAATTATTTTTTATATTCATTTAATGCGGATTCAATTGCTTGGTTAATGAAAGCAGTTTTGAATCCTTTTTTATTTTTTTGAGATAAGTCATTTAACTCTTCTGCTAAATCATTTTGAATCAAAAATGTTTGGCGCGTATGAGTATCTTCTATACTTTGTTTATCTTGGAATCGGCTTAATTTATTTTTGCTTTCTTCAGTTGAATCTGTGCTCTTTGTGCTGTTATTTTTATTCTCGCTCCATTGCTCCATATATTTTTTGGCAGCGTTTGTTTTTTGATTGCTTAATTTGTTTTTGATTTCTTCTGCTTTAGACACGTTGAATCAACTCCTCTATAAATGATCTATGTTGTCGCACTGCCGACGAAAGTTCAGTATTCCCTTGAAAACCAAATATAGGCAATCTGCCAGTCGTAGCCCTTCGATGAATCACGGTTTCAAATAAATCATCTTGGTATGTTTCTTCTAACATATCAGAAAAAATTTTGTTATCGGACCTTCTTTTATCATGCATTGAACGAAGAATACCTAGTACTTCCACTGAAGAATTTACTTGTTCGGTTTTAAATTCATTAACCTCTTGAACAGTCCCTAAGAAACGTTCTATGGCGTTATAAGAAAACTTTTCTAAGTTGGTTGGTATTACTACATAGTCAGCTGCAAACAAAGAATTGATTGTTAAAATTGATAGAGCAGGAGGCGTATCGATTATTATAAAATCGTATGATTCTCTTATTTTTTCTATAATATTAAACAAAGCAACGCCTGGAGACTGACTAAATTCATTAAATAGAAACTGATCGAGTGTAGCTAAATAATCCGTCGAAGGAAGTATATCTAGGTTTTCTGAAATGGTTAAAATAAAGGGATGCGGGTTTTGCTGTTTAATAGCTTCTAGAACATCACGTTCGTCAAAAGTTTCAGTAGCATCTTCAACTTCTGTTAAAAGTTGTGTTGAATTTGCTTGAGAATCCATGTCGACATGGAGTACTTTATAACCTTTTTGAGACAACAAAAAAGAGGAAACACCAGAAATTGTACTCTTTCCAACCCCTCCTTTTTGTAAGGAAAAAGCAATCGTTTTGTTCTTCATCGAAAACCTCCTTTAATTAGTAATAATACCTAACAGGATTATATATGTAAACATAAACGTAAACGTTTATTTATAAAAGTGAAAGTAGAGCGTGTATAATAACTATAAACTCCCTAAATGATGGTTTAAGGCTAGACACTAGATATTAAATTGATCTCAGAGAAATCCTCTAATAGAGTGTGTTTTTATCTATTTTATTGCGCTGATTTTTGGTTAAATTAAATTTAAGTAAAGTAAAGATATTTAAAGCATAAAGAAATTTAATACTTGAGTTCTAAATAAAGATGTATATATTTTAGGCACATTTTGTGAGAATCGTACTATATTTTGGATTATTATGTATAATTATGTTTACTTTTATTAGTTTTTTTTGTAAGATTATTTATGTAAAATACTATTTTGTGAATATTTCACAAAAATAAACAAAAGGGAGAGGTTTAAAATTAAAAAGAAAATCTTTATTTCAATTTTGGCTGTAGGAATGTTTTTCAGTGCTTTAGGACCCGCCACTACTTTTGCTGATACTTACCAATCTTATAGTGAAAGAGGATTAAAGCATCTCGCTTACTCTAAAAGTATTGTTTATTATTCTACTAATGGGTATAGCGTGACGGATTCAGATACAGATCAAAAGGAAAGTGGATTCCTTGTCCGTAATCAAGGCGCTCAAAAATTAAGTTCGTTATCCAGCTCCGATAGGCATACACACAACTTTAAGAATAAATTTTTAGCAGGCGCTAGTATAGGAGGAGTGGACTTAGGTTATGCACAAACATTCATTGATCAATCACGGGTTTATAGTAGTGGTAATGCCTACTGGACAATGGATTAATAATAATTAACTAAGATCAATAACAATCTTTTACGAACTCATTTATTTAATAGCATAAATGAGTTCGTTTTAATTAAAATGGAGGAATTTTAAAGAAATGATTAAATGTGAGAATATATCTAAAAAATATAATAAAACAGTTATTATTAGGGATTCCACTTTTGAACTAAAAGATAATAAAATTTCGTTTTTAATGGGGCAAAATGGGTCTGGGAAAACAACATTAATTAAATGTATGATGAATATGGAAGAACACCAAGGCAATTTTCTTTTTAATGAAGAAAAAATTACTCAAATTCGAGATAAATGTCTAGTGATTTGGGATGATACTCCTTTTTATACAAATTTAAGCGGGCTAAAAAATCTAATGATTTTTGGAGAAGAGAATAAGAAGAAGAAACAAATTGAGGAAATCGGAGCTAAATTCCTGAATCCTGATCTATTAAAGAATAAAGTAAAAAATTATTCTTACGGTCAAAAGAAAAAATTAGCATTAGCGCTTGTTGAAATCCTAGAACCCAAGTACTTGATAATGGATGAAATCTCAAACGGATTAGATTATGAAATGATTAGAATCACTCAAGATCTTATTAAAAAATGGTCTGAAAAAATGACTATTTTACTAACAGGTCACCAATTTGGTTTTTATAACGAAATAATAGATGATTTATTTATTTTTAAGAACAAAAGTATCTTACCATTGAAAGAAAACTTCCAAGATAATGAGTCGACACTGGAGGATATTTATGATAATGAAATTATTTAAACAAGAGATGAAATATGGGTTCAGTTCTAAATTATTTTATACAATAACAATCTTTCTTGTCTTTTTTTTCACTCTAGTATTATACTTAAATTACTCAGCAGTAAATGACGCATATGATCAGTTTTTAAATACTAAAGAATATTATGAACAAAATGACTTAGACATTGAAAAGGATTTAGAAGGGGAATCTGAAGTAATCGAAGAAACTAAAGATGGGGGAGTAATTAATAATCCCATTTTACACCACAAAGAACAAGTTAGTAAATTCATTTATACCGCAAGCCCAGAATATTCATTGTCACAACTTTTAGAATCGTCACTTCTATATTTCCCTATTGTTTTTGGGATCTTGGGTTTATTGTTAGCAACTACTGATTTTAGATATAAAACTATTAAAATTAAAACCGTAAGAAATAATAAAGTGCATTTAGATATTGCCAAACAAATTTCACTAGCTGTTAGTGGACTATTTATTATGCTGATCGCTTTGATAACTTCTTATCTTTTAAGTCTTTTTTTCTATTATAAGATATCGAATACTATACCAATAACGGAATTTGAAATGAATTTACAACCTATAAATTCAAGCTCTCCTTTATTATTAAAATTTGCTTTTGCGTACGGGATTTCTTTGATATTTATGATAATTGGATACACTTTAGGAATAGTTTTTAAAAATATATACGTTGGTATGATCTCAATTATTGTATATATGTTTGTCCTACCTAATCTGGGTGTTTTTGACTTAAAGAATTCTCTCTACTTTATTGGAAATAAGATATTTGATTTTAAAGGCGTAATAGCTGTAGAAAATGCGAATGATAATACCACAGTTCTAACTTCAATGTCTGTTTTTCTAAGTGTATTAATTATATCATTTGCAATAAATATACTTATAATGAAAAAGCGTAGTTCTTTTGAAAACTAAAATATAGTTAGGTGGTAAATGTCATTATATGAAAAAACTTATAAAAACATTGATTTTTATTATCATTTTAGTGGTTCTATTTATTATTATTGCAACTACTATTGCTTTATTTTTATTTAACAATAACATTAGAGAAGGATTATACATAGAAAACGCAACGTTTGGCAGGCAAATTCTATTCTTTACTTATTACTTTGGTCCCTAATTCTTTATTTAAACAGTTTAATTGATAGAACTGCTTTTTTGAATATCTGCGAAGGGCTGATAACTAAAAGAATACGCCTATTAAATTTTGCTCTGTTAATCTTTTAAGACTAAACCTTGGTCAGCTTCAACTGCTAAATGATTGAACTTTCTTAATCTCAATAAAAAAACACCTTCTATTTGAAAAAATTGAACTATACCCCAGTTAGTGGACTTATTAAAAAAAGTCCCAGGCTGGGGGTTTGTTATGTTGTGGATTTACCCCTATTATAATGGAATGAATCATAACTTCGAATTTAAATCGTTTATTACCCAGAATTTTAACTTGTTTCAATTTAAAGCGTAAGGTTTAATAAGAAAAAAGTACATTTTATTTTGTGTGAACTCGTGCATTTTCTCTCAACCTATTTCACCAGTGTACTTAAATAAGTTTTATAAACAAAAGAATACATTTTAAAGGTGTTAAATATGAACAATAAAAGATTAATGTCGAAGCGTTGTGAACGCCTGAATATGTGAATGGATCCTATCAATAAGATTTTGATTAATCCTTGAAATTATGCTATTCATATCAATGCTCTCAATACAATACGAAAGACATTCTGTCACAGTTATTACTCAGTAAACAAAGTGTCATTAAGTTCCAAGGTATTTCAAATAATGTAACTAATTAATATATTGATGTAACATAAGAAAAGGAATGTTAATCATTTTTTAAAACTATAAAGCAAACTTTAACTAATTATTTATACCGTTTTACACATTACTTGGTCGAGTCTGAAAGGGGCAATATAATTGCATATATTTTACTCTTCTCCATTTACAAAGGAAAATGGTTTTATAAACTTAGATAAATTTATTGAAACAAAAGATAGTAGTAATTATGTATTAATATTAGATGCTAACATTTGCATCTATCTTGAAAAATATTTTGAGGATCCTTTCAAGACTGTGTCAATATGGAGAGATTCTAACACTGAATTATTAACAGATTTTTTCGACATGGTTAAAACTATCAGAAAGTATCATATTGAATATAATATTGAAGATGCTCTTAATGAAAGTTGCAGAGAAACCTTAAGAGGAAATAGATTAGATAGTGAAAAATTTATCAAAAGACAAGATAGAATTCTCTACTTACTCGAAGATCTAACGCTTAATGAAGTTCTTTATCCAAAAAAACCCTTTGTATCCAACTCATATTTAAACGATTCAAAAGCAATTATTGAGTCGTTTGTAAAGAAATATGATAACCCTGAAACTCCTCTTAACTTAGTTCTTTCTTATATTAACACGCTGAAAATTAAACAACTACAAAGGGACACAAGAAAAAATCCAATTGAAAAATTACAACATTACTATGACTTTGTTATAAATGAAGTTGGTATCTTTAGCCTTCCCCATTGGGGGGTTGCGATATTAATATTTGGGGATTTGAAATTACAAAGTGGTGACCATATGACTAAATTAATTAAAACCAAGAAAAAAAGAAATCTTGATAAAAAGGATTCATATATCAGTGGTATTTGGAACGCTGCAATAGATATTTCATGGTTAATAAACGTCTCAAAAAGAATTTATAAGGGGAAAATACCGGTGTTCGTCACAAACGACGAAGCCCTAAACGAACTTATGAAAAGATATGGTATAAGTAAATTGTTTGATGATGAATCTGAATTTCCGCCTATAGCTTCGTTCGACACGAAAGGTACGCTTTTTCATAAAAAGTTCTCAAAAAGTTTTTTTGACATACAAAATAATGTTGAAGCTACAGTAAATAATAACTCATTTGATAGAATTAAAAGGATGCGACAGGAAAAGTCTGATGGTTCATTATACGAAAGACTTTGGAACCTAAAGGACAAACTAGAAAAGGAGATTTAATTCTGAATGTTAAGGAGACGCTTAATACATGATTCTCTATACCAAGGATTTATTTTGTAACTTCACATTCTATAATTATGATTCTATTTTATTGTAGAAATGCTCTTATAGAGATATTTTATCGTTTAATTTTTTTATAAAATTAAGAGCTTTTATCTTTTATTCCTGATAAGCAGCCAATTATAAATTTTTACATTTCAATTAAAATCTTTAATCTCTTTAATGTAATAATAAAAATTTCTACGGACTTTTTTCTGTATATTCCTTAGGTTGTTTTCGTTTATTAAGTCAATATTTTCAAGAATCATATTTTTATCATTTGAACTCATCTTTCGATCACTTTTTTCACTATATTTATTCAATATCATTGAAGCAAATGTTATTTTTTCATCTGAATTTAGATGGTTAAACCTAGTTACCATATTGAACCTTGAACGCAGTTCAGGAGGTATTTCTTCTTTATATCCTTCTGAATCTAAATTCGAAGTAAAAATAATAATATACCCATCTAAATTATAAATTTTCCCCATTGCATCATCAAAAGTTCCCTCTTCAAGTAACTGTAAGAAAAAATTATGTGCGGCTGAGTCAGCTTTCTCAAACTCATCAACCAAAAGGATACCAGTGTTGCTTTTTCTCAACTTTTGGACCAAATCACTCTCTCCATCGCTATCTTTATAACCAGGAGGACTACCAATCAGACTAGCTAACGAACTTTCACTTTTATAGTTAGCGAAATTTATCTTTGCTAATGGACTTCTGGAATTTTCATCTAGAAAGTTATGCATTATACGAGCAATTTCTGTTTTACCAACTCCAGAGGGCCCTAATAAAAAAATAGACATTATAGGTAAATCATTTACTTCTTTATTAAAGAAGCGAAACATATTTATTTCTTCCATCAGTATTTTTTTGAAGTTATTATGGCCAACTAATGAAGCATTAACTTGATTAAATAAGTTATCTAACTTACTTGGTTTTATCTCAATGACTTTATTCTTGGATTGTTGGTTTTGCTCAGCTATGTCTTCATCTTTAACATCTGTGTGCTTTTCTTTTATGTTCATTTCTTCAATTTCATTAAAGAAACTTCCGAATTCATCTAATACAAAGTTCTTTAAGGTCACTTCAGTAATAAAATGAATACTGTTATTATTTTCACAAGCTGAGTATAGGACCTGTTCGACTGTGTAATGCAAAATAAAAGTACAGAAGTTTGCAACTAAAAAGTACACAACACTGCAATCAAAAAAAAAGACTTGCCAGCCCAATCAAATACCACTACTGTTATTGGTGTCGAATCAATTAAACAGTGGAGGTTGAAAGGAATGCTGGCAATGTCTGAAATTAATTGTATCAAAGTTTTACGAAATCAAAAATCAAAATCCGTCAATTCAATCGCTGAAATGCTTGGTATTAATTGGCGTACAGCTAAAAAGTACGCCGATAAGGATTGGGTGCCTCAAGAAAACGTGCAACCCAAACAAGGCATGATGCATGAAGAAGGATGGGGTGAGATCGTATCGGATTGGCTTATAGAAGATTATAAACTACCTTACAAAAAGCGTCGTACGAATAAAGCTATTTTTGCACAATTACAAGCCATTGGCTTTGAAGGCTCATATCGTACCGTTTGCCATTTTATTAAAGACTGGCGTGAAGGAAAGATCAACGATGATTCCACGAAGGATAAGGGGTACGAAAGGTTACAACATCCTCCAGGTGAAGCGCAAGTTGATTTTGGCTTGTTAGAAGCTGTTAAAGATGGTCAATATGTCGATGTTCATGGTTTGTCCCTTAGTTTACCTTATAGCAACGCAACTTTTTGTGTTCCGTTACCAAGTGAAAACCAAGAATGTTTCTTAAAAGGGCTAGAAACTATTTTTAAACAAATGGGAGCCGTTCCTAGAGTGCTAAGAATTGATAATTTAAAAGCAGCTGTTATTAAACCTAGGGGACGCCATCAGGAAGTTGAATTCACCCATGAACTCCATCAATTTTCAGCATATTATGGTTGTGAGATTCAAGCTTGTAATCCCTATAGTGGCCATGAAAAAGGTCATGTCGAAAATAAAGTTGGTTATATTCGATATAATTTCACAACACCTGCACCTGTCATGACGTCATATGAACAACTCACAGACTGGTTGGAGGACCAACTGACACAAGATCGCCAACGCCAACATTATGTAAAACAACAAACAATTGAAGACCTTTATCAAGATGAACATCAACACATGCTTCATCTTCCTGATCAAGATTATCCGATATTTAAAGAAAAATGGGTGAAAGCTAATAAATATGGGGAAATTGTGGTCGACCAAGTCAAAGTACATGTACCTAAGAGCTATAATTTTGGACAAGTTCGATTAGTGCTTTATTGGGATCAATTTAAAGTCACATCTCCTAACGGAGAGATCCTTATGAAAGATGTTAGACCGTATATGCATAAAAGAAGACAAATTCCTTGGCAAGGTATTCTATCCTCTTGGCTGGATAAGCCAAGAGCCATAGAGTATTCACGTTACCAACCATACTTGCCGGTTCGAATATTTGAATATATCCGGATTGAGGATCATCGTTTAAGAAAAGAAAGGCTGCGTTGGTTGATTCATCAATTGGCCCAACATGATATGGAACAAATTAATGATCAATTTTATGACTTAATAGATAACGATCTACAACCTGAACACGACGACCATCCATATGATGTTGACTGGAGCCTTTATGATCAAAACATTCCAAGGGGTGAGTCAACATGACGCGGGATATTAAAGCCATGTGCAAGTCACTAAGATTAGCGTATGTAGCAGACGTTTATGAATCAATACCATTTGAAACAAAAGAGCAATTTTTAAAAGAGCTATTTGAAAAGGAATTCGCTTTAAGGGAGGAAGCCAGAGCGGACCGCTTAATGAAGAAGGCGAAGTTCTTACATGTTAAAGAACTGGATGATTATCATTGGGGAAGCCATATCCATTTTCCTCAACAATTAGATAAAGATGAACTGATTTCCCTCAGTTTTATCAAACGCGTCGAAAATGTCATCTTAACAGGAGCACCAGGAACAGGTAAAACCCATCTAGCAACAGCGTTAGGCCGGGAGGCTTGTCGAAATGGTTTTGAGGTCCGATTCTTCCGTGTTTCAGATCTCGTTGATCAATTAGATAGAGCGTGGCAAGACGGAAAATTACGAAACTTTAGGAACAAGTTTAAAACGGTTGATTTAATCGTATTAGATGAAATGGGATACATTCCATTCGGAAAAGAAGGAGCAGAGCTGTTATTTCAACTCATCTCTGAGTGGTATGAACAAAAAAGCTTAATGATCACGTCCAATTTAGAATTTAGTCAATGGAACCGGATATTTTCAGATTCACGTTTAACAGCTGCCTTAGTGGATCGCGTGATCCACCATGCGCATGTACTAAACTTCACTGGAGATAGCTTTAGAGTGAAGCACGCACTATCTAATCAAGAATAGCGAAAAAGGGCTGGCAATCTTATGTATTTTTGATTGCAAAACTATGTATTTTTCTCTTGCAAAATACATCGACTTGATACTTAGTGATAACTCCATTTTTTACTGCTTGTAGAACACTCGTCAAATCCAAATCAAAAACATCTTCATACAAATCAACCAAATCCAGACCGGGGAAAGTAACAACATTTATTCCATCAGATTTCCTTTGTTCGATATAGTTTCTATATTCTTCTTTTTTAAATAAAAATACAGTGTTTTTGTACAAAACAAAAGGCTCCTCCACTAAAATTTAATTCTTTGGACAATTGCTAATAGATCAATATAATTAAACGCTTTTTCATCTTCATACGTTGCTTTATGTTCATCAGTATCTGAATCCAAGATTTCATCATCATCGACTTTGTTCTCTTGGGTTAAGTAAGAGAAAGTACTTTTTAAGTCGCTAATAGTTCTCTGCCCTTTATGAATACCTATTATTGATACTTCCCCTATAAAAAGATCATCAATAGTGTATCCGTTTTCAAATTCACTTTCGACTTCAGATGGAATCTTAAATAAATACTTTTCATCCATTTTCTTCTTGGATGTTATAAGGTAAGAGTGGTCTTGCCCGATATTCTTCAGAAGTTCTCCGACTGAAATCTCTTCATGAGTGAACTTATCTAATAATCCTTGTTTAATTAATTTCATTTGGCGGGTTTCTTCTTCATTTTGTAGAGATAATTGTACATTATCTATTATAATTAACTGTCCTTCTTGTGCTTCTTGTATATCTGTATCAGTCAACTTTATTGAAGATATCAACTCCCTTAGAATAATAGCATTTGTTGATTTTACTTCAACAGTCTTTTTGAGATTTGTCCCTTTAGAAAATTCATATTCCCCTTGAGCCGATCCATTAAATACACCAGCTAATAACGCTTGTATCTTGGCACTTAATTTTGTTCGGTGCTTGCTATCATCAGTCTTTTCTTTAGTCGTCACTACTTCATTATCTAGTAGCATTGCTATTTCAAAAACTTTTTCAAAGTTTATATAAAAAACGTTAAACTGGTTCAAGTAGTTTTCCATATTATCGCTCCTATAACCTATAATATTTTTAAACTAAGAGTTGCCTTATACATACTATTGTTAAATGTTTTAAGTTTCATAATTCTAATATCCCGAAAATAAGCCTTCAACTAATCTGCCCTATATTTAAAAGCTCAGTTTCGAGATTATCCTCATTTAAAATGAAATCGGCTTGCTAGTGATTTAATTCTTTCAAGCGGTTATATATTACATTTTATCAATTCGAACTCTAAGAATCATTAGAGTATTAAATATTCAGTGATCTATTTCGAATGATTCTTGGTCAAAACTTTGGAGTTTTGACACCGATTTTAGATGCGGTATACGTTAATAATTGACTCAAAAAACAATCCGTTATCACATCAAATAAACGTTTACGTAAACGTTTATTTTTGTGGAGTCTCTATTTTACTGATAGTATTCATTTAAAGAAAAATTGAGAGGATGATTTTGTGTCTTTGTTTGAGAAACCAATTGAACAAATATCTGTAGAGGATGTTCAACAACTTATTGATAATGAAGTACAAGAAAGTCGTATTCTTGATTATAAAGGTGGATTGCATTTAAATACAGGAGATAAAAAGATACACTTGGATAATCTATAAATTGTTCCAATGAATGTACTAGAGAATAGTTGCATAATACTTTCCTCTTCAAAAATGCTTTTGCTTTAGTTATAATATTCATAGAAGGAATAACTTCTGTACTTGAGTCAGGCTCTGGAGTCCTATTTACTTCTTCTTTAGCGGACGAAGCTCTTAACTCTTTTACAGGTTGTGATACTCTTGCTTTGGATAGAACTAATTCAGTAGCAATTTCAACTTGTTTCAATCCTTTCTCAAGTAATTGTTTAACTTTATAAAATGACTCTTCAAGGCGTTTGGAACGGAGATAACTTTGCCGAGTTTGTACTCCGTTTGAACGTCTTTTTTTGCTTTCTATACCGCTCATATGATTTATTAACAACTTTGATCGTTTTCATTTTTAGTTGCATGTTGTAATGAAGGGGTATGTTCATTAACAGCTAAATAGTTCACTTATGAATCCATAAAATTCTGTAAATAGGCTTTTTATAATAACAAAAGAATTATATAATAAAAAAAACAGAAACGCTTCGCTATGCGAAGAGTTCCTGTTTTTTGCGTAAGAAATCACGCACACACCAATGCGGTGAGTGATTTCTCTTATTATTGTATCCATATTATGAAACAAAAATGACAATTTGTAAAGTAGAGTGGTGTAATAAATTATGACTAGTTTTAATGATATTAAGATATTCTTTGATGAAAGTGGAAAGAACGGTGACGAAAAACCACACCTCATGGGAGGTATGTCCATCCCCCAAAAAATTTATGCTGAATCGTCTTTCTATGATGATTTATTATCGACCATAAAGTCTACAGAAATTCATTGGACAAACTATGGAGGACACGAAGGGACAAAAAAGGCCATTCAAGAATTAATAACAAAAGCTATGGTTTACTCACCGATTTTAAAAATGAACGTCATAAATTATGACCAATCGTTAATTCAAGAAAATGGCCGATCTTTCTCTGACACCCACGAGGACATATCTGAGGCCACGATCTACACAAAATTCCCTGAGCGAATTGTCTATGGGTTACTAAGAAAACGTGGTAAGGATTCTTTTACCAGTGCTGACATTATTGTTGAGGACGCCAATGAGTACAGAAAATTAAACTTAGATGAACAAATGAAAGAACAACTTAACATTCAATCTCTATATAGAGGGGAGCATTTTAAGATAAAATCAAGTGATTATTCCTCTAAGGGGGAAGAGCCTGGACTTGAACTAACGGATGTTATTTTAGGGATTTTGAGAACTATTATTTCCAACCCAACTAATTTGAGTGGCCGCATGAGAAAAAAAATAGACTTGGTAATGGAATTATTAAATAATGAAATCTTCTTCCATTTCTTAACAAACATTAAATACTTTGAATGGAATGACTCAAACGAATTAACGGAGATTGATTTTAATAGCTATTTACAATCGTTTATTACACAGAATTTTAACCTATTCCCCTTTAAAACGTAAGGTTTTAGATAAAACCTTACGTTTTATTTTCTGTATTCTCGCACCTTCTTCTTTACAAGGACATTTAAATGTATTAGATTGTATTTATACAAACAGAATAATACATTTACAAAAGTGGTGTTAAACATGGCTGACAAAGTAATAAATGTCCAACCGCTGCGCACGTCTGACGAAATAAACGAAATGAAACTAGCGATTAAACGAGGAAATAAAGGTAGGCCGAAAAGAAAGACTTTGGCTGAGCGAGACCTTATGCTGTTTTTAATGGGCATTAACACTGGACTGCGAATAGGTGATTTACTTACGTTAAAGGTAAAAGACGTTAGGGGACGGGATAATTTTATCATTTTCGAAGGTAAAACCCAGAAAAAACGTTCTGTTAACATTAAATCTATTCAAAAAGAAATCGAAGATTATACAAATAATAAAGAGCGAGAAGAGTATTTATTTCCTTCCCAAAAGGGCAAAAAGGCAATGACAACAACGCAAGCTTATCGAATGCTAGAGAATGCTGGTGACTATATCGGGAGAGATGATATTGGAACACACACTATGCGAAAGACGTTTGGCTATCACTATTATAAAGCCACTAGAGATATAGCAGCCCTTCAGGATATCTTAAACCATTCTGCTCCAAGTATCACAAAACGCTACATCGGAATTACTCAAGAGGAAATTGATCAATCATTAGAAGGATTTCGATTAGGGTGACATAAGGTTACGCATTTTCAAGTAGCACTATACTGGAGTGAATCAACTTTAATTTTTGTGGGAGAGGATATAATTGAAATTACACGGCCTTATCGAGACTTATGAAGAAACTAAAATCACGACTATCAAAGAACATCCAAATTATAATAAACAGAAATGGTTATATAGAATAGCGTGTTTTTCTTTTATAATAGCGCCTATTGTTCCAGGAATTATTCTAATAAATTTACAATTCATCACTATAGGTGCTTTACTTGTTTTTTTAATACTAGGTGCGATTTTAACAATTATAGCAAATGAATATTCTTATAGTATTTATGTTGAAGACGTCAATTACAAAAAAAGCTTGTACAATGCAATAGATGAGTGGATGCCCCCAGATTACTCTGAAGACTTAACAAACCGCCTGATAGAAGAAGTTGATCTCAAAGTCAAAGAATACGAAAAGTATCGTTACTTAATTATCGGGATTGCAGGAGCTATGGGAATAGCTTTTTGGCAATCACTATCGCACCTTATTATAGAGGATCACGTATCAATTTTGCTAATCTGTATAATATTAGCATCTATTGTTTTACCAATAATGTATAAACTAGTTTATGTTTATAAGGAATTAACCACACCTAAATATAGAAATCTGAAGGAATTATCTAGATACTTAAGAGAGTATAGAATAAGCAAGTTGTATGAGGACTCATATTCAAAAAGCACAAACAAGTCATAAACTTGCTATGCCAACTAAATCATAATATGCAGTATAAATATTGTTCATTAGTAACCTACCTTACTATACATATATTATAAGAAAAATATTCCATGAATATGATCTAGTTTATAAAAATACAGATTGCTATTATATTTCAATTAACATCACTTTAAAAATAAGACCATCATAAAGATATGATGGTCTTATGCTGCTAATAGCCTTGGTTTCCTATTTCAACCGTTTTACCTTTTAAACTAACTCCTCGGAAGCCGCTAAGGCTATTAGCGTTGTAACTATTGTAAACATTGACATCGCAACCATCTCCTTAATTTCCTTCGGAATTGATTCCCCTAACTTCATCATAACAATTGATATTGAATTAGCGATAATTATACCAATAATCCAATATTCGCTACTCAGAGCAATGTTTATAGTTTTGGCGAGGAGTACAGGATTCGAACCTGTATCTGCGGCATACTTTAACGTAACCTGTTTTTATTGTATATTTTTCCAATACTAGAATCAATATAAAAATTACTAATAATTTTGTTTAAGATATCAAATATAAATGATTAACTATTGCATAGTCTCTGCTACCAAGTTCTTTTCCAATACTATAAAGTTCTATAAAGAAATATTATCTAATTACATTAATAGTATTATTCATTAAATTAATATTAAAAGTGTCACTAACAATAATGATATAGATATCATTAACAGCAATATTAAGAATATTAATAAGAGTACCAATTATATTCCTTTGACTTTAATTTTAGATAGAAGAGAACATTCATTAAAACTCAAAAGTTAAACGTAAACGTAATTGTAAACGTTTGATTATTGAGCTAAAATAAGTTGTTTTTTGCATTTAGAGTATACAAGAAAATAACTTACACAATTAAAAACTTTCATTTAAAAAACGATAATGAGATAAAGGGGGATAATAATGGAATCTATAATGAATATATTAGAACCAGATGGGGTTAAAGGGATCATTCTTTTTGGCTTTTTTATCTTGTCAACATATGTATTTATAAAATTAGTGCTCACATGGAAAATTGATGAATATGAAAAATGGTTGATGAGTGATTTATCAATTTTCCAACATGATTATTGGAAAGGTGTTAAGGTAACTTTTTTTCTATCTTATACAATAACTCAATTTTGTTGGGGTATAGAATTAAATGATAACAACCTTCTCACAACAGAGACGATTCTATATATATTGTTATATTGGATGGTTTTATTTCTTGGTTGGACACTCTTCATCATTTCAAAAAGAATATATGTATCAAAAAAAAATAAATCTGAGATTTATTTAGAAATGGAAGAAGGGCGTCTTTTCTATATAAACAAAAGATTTAATAATGGTACCTATTTAATAAATGAAATAGATTCTGAAAATCCAGCACAAAGGATAGTAAATAGAGAACAATTGTTAAATAGAAATATAATAATACATAATGAATAATTGAAGATTTTAATATTAGAGTGTTCTAAAAATCACAATCTGAATAAATTCAAAACAAGAGCCCTCTTAATGACGATGACGTACAATAGTTTGAGTTTGGGTAAAAACTCTTACAGACAAAAAAGAGGTGGGGGTACCCTCATAGTTAACGACCAAATCAACTCTTGAAAGGAAATGCCCTACCTTATGTCTACAAGCATAGGACAAAACAGCCTTGAAAATCAATGGGACGATATGGTCCGTTCCTTCGTTCAAGAAAAGCTCAAAACGAGGATAAAGGAAGAAATGAACCAGTTCTTCGAAAAGAGTCCAGAATTAAATAACTATAAAAATGTGATCAGTTTCTACACCTGAATAAAATCTGTGACTCATAAACATCAAATGCCTTACCTCTATTGGTATTTGATAATCCTAAACAAATTAATCTGTTCTAAGAAAAGAATATGAGACTTTTCTCATTTTTCTATTAAACACATATATAACGTCCTCAATAGGAATAACTTCATTGGGATGATTCTCTCCACCTTTAACTGCTACTCCAACTACTTTATTACTATTATTAACAACAGGGCCACCACTATTTCCATCAAATATTGCTATTGTATTTATACAAACAGAATAATACATTTACAAAAGTGGTGTTAAACATGGCTGACAAAGTAATAAATGTCCAACCGCTGCGCACGTCTGACGAAATAAACGAAATGAAACTAGCGATTAAACGAGGAAATAAAGGTAGGCCGAAAAGAAAGACTTTGGCTGAGCGAGACCTTATGCTGTTTTTAATGGGCATTAACACTGGACTGCGAATAGGTGATTTACTTACGTTAAAGGTAAAAGACGTTAGGGGACGGGATAATTTTATCATTTTCGAAGGTAAAACCCAGAAAAAACGTTCTGTTAACATTAAATCTATTCAAAAAGAAATCGAAGATTATACAAATAATAAAGAGCGAGAAGAGTATTTATTTCCTTCCCAAAAGGGCAAAAAGGCAATGACAACAACGCAAGCTTATCGAATGCTAGAGAATGCTGGTGACTATATCGGGAGAGATGATATTGGAACACACACTATGCGAAAGACGTTTGGCTATCACTATTATAAAGCCACTAGAGATATAGCAGCCCTTCAGGATATCTTAAACCATTCTGCTCCAAGTATCACAAAACGCTACATCGGAATTACTCAAGAGGAAATTGATCAATCATTAGAAGGATTTCGATTAGGGTGACATAAGGTTACGCATTTTCAAGTAGCACTATACTGGAGTGAATCAACTTTAATTTTTGTGGGAGAGGATATAATTGAAATTACACGGCCTTATCGAGACTTATGAAGAAACTAAAATCACGACTATCAAAGAACATCCAAATTATAATAAACAGAAATGGTTATATAGAATAGCGTGTTTTTCTTTTATAATAGCGCCTATTGTTCCAGGAATTATTCTAATAAATTTACAATTCATCACTATAGGTGCTTTACTTGTTTTTTTAATACTAGGTGCGATTTTAACAATTATAGCAAATGAATATTCTTATAGTATTTATGTTGAAGACGTCAATTACAAAAAAAGCTTGTACAATGCAATAGATGAGTGGATGCCCCCAGATTACTCTGAAGACTTAACAAACCGCCTGATAGAAGAAGTTGATCTCAAAGTCAAAGAATACGAAAAGTATCGTTACTTAATTATCGGGATTGCAGGAGCTATGGGAATAGCTTTTTGGCAATCACTATCGCACCTTATTATAGAGGATCACGTATCAATTTTGCTAATCTGTATAATATTAGCATCTATTGTTTTACCAATAATGTATAAACTAGTTTATGTTTATAAGGAATTAACCACACCTAAATATAGAAATCTGAAGGAATTATCTAGATACTTAAGAGAGTATAGAATAAGCAAGTTGTATGAGGACTCATATTCAAAAAGCACAAACAAGTCATAAACTTGCTATGCCAACTAAATCATAATATGCAGTATAAATATTGTTCATTAGTAACCTACCTTACTATACATATATTATAAGAAAAATATTCCATGAATATGATCTAGTTTATAAAAATACAGATTGCTATTATATTTCAATTAACATCACTTTAAAAATAAGACCATCATAAAGATATGATGGTCTTATGCTGCTAATAGCCTTGGTTTCCTATTTCAACCGTTTTACCTTTTAAACTAACTCCTCGGAAGCCGCTAAGGCTATTAGCGTTGTAACTATTGTAAACATTGACATCGCAACCATCTCCTTAATTTCCTTCGGAATTGATTCCCCTAACTTCATCATAACAATTGATATTGAATTAGCGATAATTATACCAATAATCCAATATTCGCTACTCAGAGCAATGTTTATAGTTTTGGCGAGGAGTACAGGATTCGAACCTGTATCTGCGGCATACTTTAACGTAACCTGTTTTTATTGTATATTTTTCCAATACTAGAATCAATATAAAAATTACTAATAATTTTGTTTAAGATATCAAATATAAATGATTAACTATTGCATAGTCTCTGCTACCAAGTTCTTTTCCAATACTATAAAGTTCTATAAAGAAATATTATCTAATTACATTAATAGTATTATTCATTAAATTAATATTAAAAGTGTCACTAACAATAATGATATAGATATCATTAACAGCAATATTAAGAATATTAATAAGAGTACCAATTATATTCCTTTGACTTTAATTTTAGATAGAAGAGAACATTCATTAAAACTCAAAAGTTAAACGTAAACGTAATTGTAAACGTTTGATTATTGAGCTAAAATAAGTTGTTTTTTGCATTTAGAGTATACAAGAAAATAACTTACACAATTAAAAACTTTCATTTAAAAAACGATAATGAGATAAAGGGGGATAATAATGGAATCTATAATGAATATATTAGAACCAGATGGGGTTAAAGGGATCATTCTTTTTGGCTTTTTTATCTTGTCAACATATGTATTTATAAAATTAGTGCTCACATGGAAAATTGATGAATATGAAAAATGGTTGATGAGTGATTTATCAATTTTCCAACATGATTATTGGAAAGGTGTTAAGGTAACTTTTTTTCTATCTTATACAATAACTCAATTTTGTTGGGGTATAGAATTAAATGATAACAACCTTCTCACAACAGAGACGATTCTATATATATTGTTATATTGGATGGTTTTATTTCTTGGTTGGACACTCTTCATCATTTCAAAAAGAATATATGTATCAAAAAAAAATAAATCTGAGATTTATTTAGAAATGGAAGAAGGGCGTCTTTTCTATATAAACAAAAGATTTAATAATGGTACCTATTTAATAAATGAAATAGATTCTGAAAATCCAGCACAAAGGATAGTAAATAGAGAACAATTGTTAAATAGAAATATAATAATACATAATGAATAATTGAAGATTTTAATATTAGAGTGTTCTAAAAATCACAATCTGAATAAATTCAAAACAAGAGCCCTCTTAATGACGATGACGTACAATAGTTTGAGTTTGGGTAAAAACTCTTACAGACAAAAAAGAGGTGGGGGTACCCTCATAGTTAACGACCAAATCAACTCTTGAAAGGAAATGCCCTACCTTATGTCTACAAGCATAGGACAAAACAGCCTTGAAAATCAATGGGACGATATGGTCCGTTCCTTCGTTCAAGAAAAGCTCAAAACGAGGATAAAGGAAGAAATGAACCAGTTCTTCGAAAAGAGTCCAGAATTAAATAACTATAAAAATGTGATCAGTTTCTACACCTGAATAAAATCTGTGACTCATAAACATCAAATGCCTTACCTCTATTGGTATTTGATAATCCTAAACAAATTAATCTGTTCTAAGAAAAGAATATGAGACTTTTCTCATTTTTCTATTAAACACATATATAACGTCCTCAATAGGAATAACTTCATTGGGATGATTCTCTCCACCTTTAACTGCTACTCCAACTACTTTATTACTATTATTAACAACAGGGCCACCACTATTTCCATCAAATATTGCT
>NZ_CP177236.1:0-5152 GCF_046764385.1 Alkalibacillus sp. S2W
ACTATTCGGAGCACTTCTCGATTTTCTTTCAAAATATTTATAGCACGCTGGCGATCAGCTTCGTTATTAATATTAATAAACTCTAAATAGTCATTTTCAATCGTTTCTACAATTGTTTTAAGTTCTTTAATTTGTTTATCAGTTGCACTTTTGACCGTTTCACCAGTTGACCAAGTTATTTTAAATGCAACAATTGCTCGTCCTTCTTTTTCTACTGTGTAATTAACTTCAAGTTCAGTAAATTGATTAATTTCATCAATTGCAACGTCTAATACAGCTTGCCTAAACCGTCCAGTATTGTTTTGATAAGTTTTTTTATCTTCTACACAAAATAGTTTCATTAAAGATTCTTTTGATAAAACTTTTCTCCAATACCCATAATTACCTTTTAAATAATCATATAAAATCCACGAAAAACCACTCTTAAAGTTTGCAATCGTTAAAAAACCATTTGTTATATAACGATCTTTTAAATCTAAAATATGGGGTATTATGTCTTCCGACCATCTAAAAGTAAACAGACCATCTTTATAATTAATCCGTTGAAAAACGTGAAGAAAATCAAATTCACCTGTCTCAAGATCATCTAAAGAAAAATTTAAATCGAACAACTTTTTACTATCTTGCTTGGCTTCTTCTCTGCGATACTCACCAAGATTAAATTTCTTTTCAAAATCAGCTTTAATAAATTCTGTTTTACCATTTTGTTGCGTCGAATAAATAGCATACGCAAGTAATTGCATTTGATTTAAAGTTAATTTTGAACTTAATTTTGCCATTGAAAATTCATTACTCTTTTTTATGCTATCTTCGTAAGAAACTAAAAGTTGTTTATCATTTTTTCTAGCCACAAAATCCCCTCTTTTTTTTATATATTGTACTTTCAATTATAACACAAAGTATAGTGAATCCCGTAAAAAAAGTACAACAAACCCGAGAAAAAAGTACAACAAACCCGAGAAAAAAGTACAATAAAATAGCAAATCCTTTGTGGCGCAAGGGATTTAGTTTGTCCTAAATATAAGTAATATAAGTAATATAACTAAATAAATAAAAGAACGTCATAATCTTATATAAATAAATTTATAATCCTATTAATCTATTCATGATAATAGCTCTTGCTTTATATAAAACATTATAGTATTAACCGCACCCTAATTTTTAGGGTACGGATAATCGTCATAATTTTAATCTTGTGTGTTTTCTAAAAGAGACTATTTTATTTTTTAACCTTTTGACTTATCGCTATTTATTACTCACAAAAAGCCGTTTCCTTTTTGTGATGGATTCCTGCACCCCCTGTACCCCAAATAAGTGGCCAAACGGGAAAAATACCGTCATCGATAATTCCACGTTTGGCTTCAACAGTGTAGCAGGGGGTTCTCCATCACAAAAAGACTACGTTTTTTTCTGCGTCATAAACCGCTCTGAAACGTTTTTTATTTGTTTATCAGCACTTCAATACCATTCAAACCATAAAAACTCACACAAGCTAAATTTGGACGTTCTAAGCTCATTTATTAGCTACAACACTTTCTGGTATTCAAAAATCAATTTAAAGCTATGACGCTGCATAGAATTTTACCTAGATCCTCACAACACGAAGTGCTATTTTCTCAAACGAAAACGAACGCTAAATTGAATATTTAGCCTCCACGAATACCAGCCAATTTTGGATGGTATGTAAGTGGGCACTCCGTGAATTTCACAAGAGTCTTTATTAAACTTTGTTCATCTTTAATAAGCTTTAATAAAGTTTGTTAAAGTTTATTAATTCTATCTCGAAAGGAAAGCCTTACTTCAGGTCACCTCACATATTTCAGGAAATACTCTTGCGATCGAAAGAGAGCAAGGGCTTCTCCGCTAAAAATAGGGTATTTTTTGCGAGAGCATCGATAAAAGTTGCATCAGCAACTATTAAAGTCTTGCTACGCAACACTTGAAAGTGATTCACCCCACTTTTCGAACTGATTCAATCTTTTAGTGATAGCTTATATCAAGAGGTTTTAAAGTGATTCAACATCTTCTCCAGGAGAAAAATCCTATCACGAAAAAATACAGAGTGCCCATTTACCCACACCCTAATTTTTGGGGTGTGGAAATGGGTGAATTTCATTTGCTTGGCTCATAAAATTCTCTCGTTCAGCAAGCTGAATAACCTTCGGGCAAAATAAAAAATACCAGCCACATTGTGACGAATCCAAGTTTTCGCAAAATGCGAAAACTGATGATAACAGTGTTTCAATAAAAATTGCCATGATCAGAGCGGACAAAATGTCCAATCAAGAACAGACAATATAACCATTTAATTAGTCGTGCTTTATTCCTTAATCTCTCGAATAGTCAAAATGACTATTCGAGTAATAAAAATGACCATTGGAATGGACAGGGAGATAAAGTTGTCCACTCCAATGGACAAAATGACCTTTCGAGTGGACAACATGACCAAGCAATACCAGAAATTACAACAGATACTAGTTTTATAGGTTATAATAATAATAAAGCAATTGAAGAAAAAAAGGTAACAGCCAAAACATGACTGTTACCTTTCATACTCTCTTCAATTGCTCAATAAGTTGTTCCCGGCTCATTTCACCACTAACAACAGCTTTCATGTTCTGTTCATCTTCATCTGTCAAAGTGAAGCCTTCGATCTCCAGTTGGTGTTTAGCTTGCTGGTAAGCTTTATCTAATTCAGCAGAAATCATTCACTCAACTCCAGTTTTTTGTGCTTTAAAATAAGCGTGAACGCTGTAAGACTGATACCTAATGCTGTTAAAGAAATAATAAGACCAACCGTTTCCATCTTCATCACTCCTTTTTATTCAACTTCCATATCCTCTATTTTAACACCTCTCACTTCTTGTTTCTCATCTGAAATTCAAGAGAAAAAGGGAACTAAAAACACTTCCGACCCATACTCTTCGAATTATATGCCATAGGTTCTTCAGCACAAAAAGACTTCGTTTACTCTATGTCATAAACAGATGATTACCTTAAAGACAATCCTTTTATACCTTCAGGCACATAATCACCTTTAACAACCACATAACAAAGGGCTAAAAAGTGTTGGTGTTACTGGTTTTATAAAGATTTTAGAGTGCCACCTAGTTTGAAGGGCGGTAAGAGCAATAGAATGAATGTTTTACTTAGATATAGCAATAAAGAATAATAGATAATTAAGTATACACTTTTTCTCCTAAAAATTAGTATTCCTCTCTAGGATGAAATCGTAATTTCAAGAGCCCAACAATACTTAGAATAATGAATATGCTTAATAAGATTACTTCAATAGTAAAATAGTTATTTAAGCTAAAATTATTTTCAAAAAATCTTATAATTAGCCCGATTGTTGAGCCTATTGAGGTAAAAAGGTAGAAAATATGCGCGAATTTTCTGTTTTCAATTGTAATCACCCTCCTTTTTATGGTAAATTATATATTATAATGGAATAAAATACTAATTATAGGAGGTAAAGGATGAGTAATCCCAAAAAAATCTTTGTATCATTATTAACTGTTATGTTTCTTTTTGCAAATTTTTCATCAGTAACTTTTGCAAAGGAGTCTAATGAATCTAGCGATCAAGCTATTGAACCATTAGCAATTACTTATGAAGTAGAAAAACCTATTGCTGACAAAGGAATGGTCACCAATAGAGAAATTGGAGAAATGATAGAAAGGTATGAAGAAGGTGAAAAATGGTTAACAATAGCTAATGCAGTCTTGTTTGTTGGCCCTGCTGCACCTGCAGGAATAGTTAATTCTGTGGTAACAGCTCTTGGTTCTGATGTTAGTGAACTAAGAGAGGCCTACCGTAGTGGACAAGACATGTACTGGGTTTCATTGTATGCAAGTGGAGAGAAACCTAGTCTAACAAAAGAAGCTAGAATGGCGTATTCTGCTGCACCAATTATTTATCAATATAATGGTCAATAAAAATTATTATTGCTTAGATATTGACTCAGAATCCTGATATATTGATGAAATCAAAATGAATAAGATAATTAAAGGCAAATAAAACAACTACATTCGTTCTTTTAATATCTATTCATATATTATTTACTAATTAGGCATCTATTTTATAGATGCCTAATTAAATTAATAGTTTGATATTTTCTCTTACCAACCTTAAACATCTTTTTAGTTATAGACATTTCTTTTTTTGTGTTCTTGAACCTCACGCAAAACAGCCAATTTAAGACTGTTGCTTTTCGTTATTCTGAAACACCATCTAATACTTTTTGGTTAAAGTCTTCTTCCGTCATATCACTGGTAAAATACTTTCTAAGTAATTCTAATTCGCCTTCTTGAAGTTCCATACCCTCAATGGATGAAGAGCCTCTAACAGATGCTATGATTTTCTCAAAACATTCTTGTTCCATTCTATCTTGTGATCTTTGCGCCATCTAAATAATCAGCCTCCTTACTTATAACTACAGGAAAAACTTTATTTTAAGTTTTTCCAAAACTGCCACCACTTCTTTTTATCTTTTGTTTCAGCCAATTCTTTTTTCGTTTCTTGTACTTCACGCAAAACAGCCATTAAGTTTTGATCTCTTTGATCGATTCGATCTAATAATTTTTGATTAAATTCTTCTTGTTTATCCATGCGATCATTCAGCTTTTTTAACTCGCTATCGAACGACTCACGAACGCCCTCATTTTCCGCACGAATGGGGGTCGTTCGCTCACTCGATAAAAACTCACTAAACACTTGTTCCGAAGCCTTTTTAATCGTTCGACCTTCCACCTTAACTAACTGCTTGAAGTATAACAATGCTTGTTTATCACGAACGAGGAACGCACGACTATTATTCTCGCCTTTTATAAATACATAGCCTTCTTTTTCTAGTGCCATGCACCATTTTCGCAAGGTACTATCAGATACATTTAAAATACTTGCTATTTCATGAGTCCAATATGCTTTTTCTTCACTCATCATTATCTAATCCTAATTAATAATATTTTTAACCACTTAGTTTGTTTTTCTGCACTCTCATTCTATTATCCTTCAAGATTACTCTTCTTCTAACCAATTATAATAAGGGCTTTCTGGTTTATTAGCTAAATAGTGTAGTTGTTTAATATTTTGATTAGCCTGTCTAATTAATAAGTCAGCTTTTTTATAAGTTATGGATATAGGTTCTTGT